>NZ_JBEZDT010000001.1:465759-500545 GCF_040648455.1 Catellatospora sp. NPDC049133 | reverse complement strand
GTTATCGTCCCGGCCCGGCCCCCGCGGGGCGGTCCTGCGGCGCGGGGGGGGGGGGGGGGCGCCCGCGCCGTGCGGCGCCCCCCCCCACCGCGAGGGGGAGCAGCGGCGTACCGCTGCGGCGCCGGCCGGCCGATCCCGAGACGATGACGCGGTCCGGGCGCGGACCACGTTGTTTGCGGGCGACGCACCGTCATCTGGATCTGTCGGTCTGGCGCTGGACGTCACGATAACCGTCGTCCATACACGACGCAAGTAACGACGTTTGGAAACGACGTTTACCCCCTAACGGGTGACCGTGGACCGGTCACAACCCTTACTTAACCGAGGCCATCACCGGAAGGCGCGTCACTTGTTAACGACGCGTGGGGGATGGAAACGTTTCGGATGAGCCCGGTAGCCTGTTAGGTATGGGCGACGTATCAGCGGCAGCGGCGGACCGGGCGCAGCCGGACACCGAATGGGGCCGGTATCTACGTCGAATGACCCGCCGGCCCGGCTGGTCGGTGGCGAAACTCGCGCGCGACTCGGGCATCGCCCGTCAGACGATCTTCGACTGGATCCGCGACGGCGGCGACTCGGTGACCGTCGGCTCGGTGCGCCGCGTCGCCGAGGCGCTCGGCGATGACGTCGTCAACGCCCTGACGGCGGCGGCCAACGTGGCACACCACGACGCCGACGAGGAGATGGCCCCGATCCTGCAGTCCGACCTCGACCCGCAGGCCAAGGCCGAACTCGTCGAATACCTCACCGGCCTGCGCGAGGCCCAGCGCCACGCCCGCCGCACCGAGATCACCGCCATGCTCAACCGCCCCAGGCGCGCCGCCGCATAGTCGAGCTCGCCCCACCGCGAGTGCCGACGCGGCTCGCCATGGTGGGGGCGCGCCGCTCGCCGGGCCGGGCGGGAGGCGGCACTGCTAGCCTCGATCCAATGCGAGTCTCGGCGTTGATCCTGCCTGTGTACCCCTGGCGCGAAGGCCGCCACGTCTGGCGGGAGGCCGAGGACCTCGGGTTCCACGCCGCCTACACCTACGACCACCTGTCGTGGCGCACGTTCCGCGACGGTCCCTGGTTCGGCGCGGTGCCGACGCTCACCGCCGCGGCCGGGGTCACCGCACGGCTGCGGCTGGGCACCATGGTCACCTCGCCCAACTTCCGGCACCCGGTCACGCTGGCCAAGGACGTGATGACCCTCGACGACGTCTCGGACGGACGGGTCACGGTCGGCATCGGCGCGGGCGGCATCGGGTTCGACGCCTCGGTGCTCGGCCAGGCGCCCTGGTCCACGGCGGAGCGCACCGAGCGCTTCGAGGAGTTCGTGCCGCTGCTCGACCGGCTGCTCACCGACGGCGACACCACCCACCACGGCAAGCACTACTCGGCGTACGAGGCCCGCATGCTGCCCGGCTGCGTGCAGCGGCCCCGGGCGCCGCTCGCGATCGCCGCCACCGGCCCGCGGGGACTGGCGCTGGCGGCCCGGCACGGGCAGGCCTGGATCACCACCGGCCCGGCCCGCAAGGGCGACGAGACCGACCCTGAGCTGCTGCCGGGCATCATCGCGGGCCAGCTCGACGGGCTGGGCCGAGCGTGCGCCGCCGAGGGCCGGGACCCGGCGGAACTGTCGCATATCCTGCTGACCGGTTTCACCCGTGAGCAGCCGCTGGCGTCGGTGCAGGCGTTCGTCGACTTCGCCGGCCGCTACGCCGAGCTGGGCATCGACGAGATCGTGGTGCACCGGCCCGTCCCGGGCACCTGTTTCGACCCTGGCCAGGGCGTCTACGAGAAACTGCCGGCCGCCGTGGCGGCGGCGTTCGGCCGCTGACCTGCCGCGACGAACGTCCCGTTTCCGCCGACTGAGGGATCGTTCAGTCTCGCGCGTGTATCCGGGATTTGTCGAGACAGTGACGCCCCGTTGCAACCTAGGTCACATCAGAGGACTAGGCTTGCCCGTCGTGACACGCCGCGCAAAGATCGTCTGTACTCTCGGCCCTGCCACCTGGTCCCCCGAGCGCCTCCGCGGGCTCGTCGAGGCCGGGATGGACGTCGCCCGCATGAACTTCAGCCACGGCTCCCACGCCGACCACGAGCAGGCCTACCTGCGGGTCCGTGAGGTGTCGGCCGCCACCGGCAAGGCTGTCGCCACGCTGGCCGACCTGCAGGGTCCGAAGATCAGACTTGGCAAGTTCGCGGACGGCCCCCACGAGTGGCGTACCGGTGACAGTGTTGTCATCACCAGCGACGACATCCTTGGTACGGCCGACCGGGTCTCCTGTACCTATCGGAAGCTGCCGGCCGAGGTCAAGGTCGGCGACCGCCTGCTCATCGACGACGGCAAGGTCGCCGTCGAGGTGACCGGCGTCAACGGACCGGACATCCGCTGCCTCGTCATCGAGGGCGGGCCGGTCTCCAACAACAAGGGCGTCTCGCTGCCGAACGTGGCCGTGTCGGTGCCCGCCATGTCCGAGAAGGACGCCGAGGACCTGCGCTTCGCGCTCGCGCTGGGGGTCGACCTCATCGCGCTGTCGTTCGTGCGCTCGCCCGAGGACATCAAGCTGGTCCACGCGATCATGCACGAGGTGGGCGTCGTCCGCCCGGTCATCGCGAAGATCGAGAAGCCCGAGGCGGTCGACAACCTCGAGGCCATCGTGGACGCGTTCGACGGCCTCATGGTCGCCCGCGGCGACCTCGGCGTCGAGCTCCCCCTCGACCAGGTCCCCCTGGTGCAGAAGCGCGCCGTCCAGCTCGGCCGCGAGTACGCCAAGCCGGTCATCGTGGCCACGCAGATGCTCGACTCCATGATCGAGAACTCGCGGCCCACCCGCGCCGAGGCCTCCGACGTCGCCAACGCCGTGCTCGACGGCGCCGACGCGGTGATGCTCTCGGGCGAGACCAGCGTCGGCAAGTACCCGGTGCTGACCGTCAGCACCATGGCGAAGATCATCACGACGACCGAGGCCGGTCAGATCTCCGTGCCGCGGCTGCAGCACGACCCGCGGACCCGCGGTGGCGCGCTCACCGTCGCGGCCTCCCAGATCGCCCGCGCCGTCGGCGCCAAGGCCCTGGTCGCGTTCACCGTCACCGGCGACACCGTGCACCGGCTCGCCCGGCTGCACTGCGAACTGCCGCTGCTGGCCTTCACCCCCGAACCCGCGGTCCGCGACCAGCTCGCGCTCGCCTGGGGCGTGGAGACCTTCCTGATGCCGTTCGTGCACCACACCGACGACATGTTCCGCCAGGTCGACGAGCGCCTGCTCAGCCTCGGCCGGGCCAACGTCGGCGACTACGTGGTGGTCGTGGCGGGCAGCCCGCCCGGCACCCCCGGCTCCACCAACACCCTGCGCGTGCACCAGCTCGGTTCGCTGGCGATGCCGCAGACCCTGGCCCAGGCCACGCAGCCGACCCAGGGCTAGGGTGGGCGCGACGCCGAGTGGAGTTCGGCCCGCGCGAACGGAAGTGACATGACGGACCCCATCACCGGTCAGGCCGCCGTCGACAGCCTGGTCGAGCTGCTGGACCTGGCCCCGGTCGACGATCTCGTCTTCCGGGGCCAGAATCCGCCGATCGGGCCGCCACGCGTCTACGGTGGCCAGGTCGCCGCGCAGGCCCTGGTCGCCGGCGGCCGCACCGTGGACCCGTCGCGGCACGTGCACTCCCTGCACGGCTACTTCGTCCGCGCCGGCAACATGGCCGAGCCGATCGACTACCACGTCGAGAAGATCCGCGATGGGCGCTCCTTCTCGGTGCGCCGCTCCGTGGCGATGCAGCGCGGCAAGCCCATCTTCCTGATGTCGGCCTCGTTCCAGGTGCGCGAGGAAGGGCTGGACCACCACGACCCCGCCCCGGTCGACGTGCCCGGCCCCGACGAGCTGCCCACCATGGCCGACCGCCTCTCGCCGTACCCGGAACGCCTGGGCATCTGGAAGATCCTGCCCCGGCCCATGGACGTGCGCTACGTCGACGAGCCCGGCTGGGTCCGCCCCGGCAAACGGTCCGCCAACACCCTGCAGCGGGTCTGGATGCGCCTGGACGGCAAGCTCCCCGACGACCCGCTGCTGCACGCCTGCGCCCTCACCTACCTGTCCGACCTGACCCTGCTCGACGCGGTCCTGTCGGTCCACGGCGAGGTCTGGGGCCCCGGCGGCGTCATCGGCGCCAGCCTCGACCACGCCCTCTGGTTCCACCGCCCCTTCCGCGCCGACGAGTGGTTCCTCTACGACTGCGCCAGCCCCTCGGCATCCGGCTCCCGCGGCCTGGCCACGGGCCGCATGTTCACCCGCGACGGCCGCCACATCGCCACCGCCGCCCAGGAAGGCCTCCTCCGCCCCGTCGGCGCCTGACCCCGCGCCCCGCGCTCGAACCGGCGATCTTGCGCGAACTGCGGGTACGACACGCCTGAAACGGGCAAAAACGCAGCAGTTCGCGCAAGATCGTCGTGATCATGGGTGGGGTGGGTCACGGGCGGCGGGGTCGTTCGGGTGGGGGAGTGATCCGTTCGGGCGATAATCGGGTCATGCGACTGTCCGCTCGTGTCGATTACGCGCTCCGTGCGGTGATCGAGCTCGCCTCGGCCGGGGACGGCCCGGTCACCTCGGAGCGCATCGCCCGTGCGCAGGAGATCCCGCCGAAGTTCTGCGAGAGCATCCTGCTGCAGCTGCGGCGGGGCGGCATCGTGTTCGCCCAGCGCGGGCCCGACGGCGGATACTGGCTGGCCCGGCCTGCCGAGCAGATCGCCCTGGTCGAGGTCGTCGAGGTGATCGACGGGCCGCTCGGCTCGCCCCGGGCCACGCAGTCCGACGCCCCGCTGGGTGCGGCGCACGCGCTGCAGCAGGTGTGGACTGCGGTGGAGGAGTCCGAGCGGGCCATCCTGACCCAGGTCACCATCGCGCACGTCATCGCCGGGGTGCTGCCCGAGCCGGTCGCCGCCCACCTGCCGGTCGCCGCCTCCTGACGGATACCTGACAGCGTCGTTTCACCAATACTTAACAACCGGGTCTTGCCTTCCCTACTACTCCTATTAAACTGATCGGAAATACCGAGAAGCTGGGATCAGTAGGAGGCAACGGCCGTGCGGAAACTGCTGGTCATGGCATTGGTGGGGCTCGCCGCCCAGCTCGTCGACGGAGCACTCGGCATGGCGTACGGCGTCACCTCCAGCACCCTGCTCCTCATCGCCGGCATCTCCCCGGCCACCGCCTCCGCCTCCGTGCACCTCGCCGAGGTCGGCACCACCCTCGCCTCCGGCATCTCCCACTGGCGCTTCGGCAACGTCGACTGGCGCGTCGTCCGCAACATCGCCCTGCCCGGCGCCGTCGGCGCCTTCGCCGGAGCGACCGTGCTCAGCAGCATCTCCACCGAATCCGCCATCCCGTGGACCGCCGGCATCCTCTTCGCGCTCGGCGTCTACCTGCTGATCCGCTTCGCCCGCCCGCTGCGGCCCACCCGGCCCCGCGCGCTGCCGCGCCGCTTCCTCGCCCCGCTCGGCCTGTTCGCCGGCTTCATCGACGCCACCGGCGGGGGAGGGTGGGGCCCCGTCGCGACGCCGACCCTGCTCGCCTCGGGCAGCATGGAGCCCCGCAAGGTGATCGGCTCCGTCGGCACGTCCGAGTTCCTCGTCGCCGGCGCCGCCAGCATCGGCTTCCTGCTCGGGCTCGGCTCCGAGGGCTTCGTGCTGCCGACCGTCGCAGCGCTGCTGGTCGGTGGCGTCATCGCCGCGCCGATCGCCGCCTGGCTGGTCCGGCATGTGCCCGCGCAGCTGCTCGGGGCGTTCGTCGGCGGGCTCATCGTGCTCGTCAACACGCGCAGCCTGCTGCGGGTGTTCAAGGTCGAACCCGAGTTCGGGCCGTACGCGTACCCGCTGGTGGTCGTGCTCTGGGCGGTGGCGATCAGCTTCGCGGTGGGCGCCTGGCGGCGCACCCGCGCGGCGCAGGCCACGGCGACCGCCGAGCCGGAGCTCGTGCCCGCCGCCTGACATCGCACGGCCCACAGCCCTCGGTCGTCCTCGATCGAGGGCTGTGGACTGGATTCCTAGGATGGTTTAGAGGGAGTGCCTTCCGTCCCGCACGACCGGCAGCGGATGCCCGACGACGGTCGGGGCAACGGTCAGGACTTCGGGCCGACGTGCTGGTCGAGCAGGGCGACGGCGTCGTGGCGGGCCACCGACAGGGAGTTGCGGCGGTTGAGCCGCCAAGCCACGCCGAGCAGGTCAAGCGCCCAGCCGCACAGGGTGAGGATGTCGGCGGACTCGTTGGCGAACAGGTAACGCGGATACTCGTAGGTCCGGCCGGCCTTGACGATCCGGTTGATCGTCCGGCAACCGTCGGAGTGGAACAGCCCGGCGGCGAACGCCCCCGGCACGGCTGCGACGACTTTCCGCTGCCAGTCCAGCAGTTGGATGTGCCGTTCGTGCTTCTTCCCGGCGCCCGCCTGCGGTAGCAGGCACGGCCAGTGCTTGGCGACGCTCTGCACGGTGGTGCAGCCGATCGTGTGGACCCGGGATACCCGTCGTGCCAGCACCGCGAGCATGGCCTGCTCACAGCGGTCCATGATGGCGGGGTAGGCGTCCGCGCAGGCGATGCGGAGCACGGGAACACGAGCGGTCAGCGCGAGGTGGCCGTCGCCGAGGTACTGCCCCAGCAGGTAGGCGTACGCGGTGGGGTCGTCGGGCAGCCGCGGCGGTTCCTGACAGCGCGGGCACCGTTGCGCGACGTCGTCGGTGGGCATGGGCCTGTTGCACCACTCCCAGACGGTCCGGTAACGCAGTTCCATCCGCCGGGCGACCTCGGCGACGGTGAGGCCGTCACGGTGGAGTTCTCTGGCGGCGTCACGCAGGGATCGGGGGTGCACGCCAGGAGCGTGCCGCAGAGGTGCGACAAGCGCCCTGAACAGGCAAGAGTGCCCCCGGTGGGATTCGAACCCACACTGTCGGAGGTTTGAGCTCCGTTCCTCTGCCGGTTGGGATACGGGGACCGTGGACTGCGGCAGGCATTAGCGTACCTACTAGGCTGATGCCTGCGGCACCCGGATACGGGGTGTCAATGGTTCGCTCGTGGTGTGGGGGTTGTGGTTCCGGTGACCGAGAAGCAGGCTGGTGTCGCGCGTAAGCGTGTGCTGATCGCGGAGGATGAGGCGCTGATCAGGCTGGACCTGGCCGAGATGCTCGGCGAGGAGGGCTACGACGTGGTCGGCGAGGCCGGTGACGGCGAGACCGCGGTGAAGCTGGCCGAGGAGCTGCACCCCGACCTCTGCATCCTGGACATCAAGATGCCGATCATGGACGGCCTGGCCGCCGCGGAGCGGATCGCGGGCGCGCGCATCGCCCCGGTGATCATCCTGACCGCGTTCAGCCAGCGTGACCTGGTCGAGCGGGCCCGCGCCGCGGGCGCGATGGCCTACCTGGTCAAGCCGTTCCAGCAGAGTGACCTGGTGCCGGCGATCGAGATCGCGCTGTCCCGGTTCGCCGAGGTGGCGGCCCTGGAGGCCGAGGTCGCCGGGCTGAACGATCGGCTGGAGACCCGCAAGGCCGTGGAGCGGGCCAAGGGCGCGCTGATGACGCAGTACGGCATGAACGAGCCGCAGGCGTTCAAGTGGATCCAGCGCACCGCGATGGACCACCGCCTGACGATGCGCGAGGTCGCCGAGCGGATCATCGTAGAGGCCGCGGCCGCGGAGTCCGCCGAGTAGCAGCCGGGGCGCACGCCGCGGTCGAGGGCCTGCGCGGTCGCGGCGGCGCGCTTACGATCGGGCGATGCAGTCCGGTCGTGGCATGGTCGCGGTGGCGCTTCTGGTCGCTCTGGTCGGCGGGTGCACGCCCGCCGCGCCGCCCCCGGCGCCCGAGATAGTGCTGCATCCGCAGTGGCGTCAGCTGGCGCTGCCCGCGCCGCCGGGTCCGGCGGGCCGCCTGGTGCTGCGGGACGCGACGGTCTGCGGCGACCGCTGGTATCTGGCGGGCGCGGTCGCCGACTCCGAGGGGATGACTCGGCCGGTGGCGTGGACCAGCACCGATGGCGAGAACTGGCGATCGCTCACGTTCCTCGGGACCACCTATTACGGCAAGCGGGCCGTGATCTACGCGCTGGGCTGCCGTGGCGACCGGATTGCCATGCTGGGTGCGCGCAGCGGGGGAGGGCACGGCAACCCCCGGGTCACCCAGTGGTACGGCGGCCCGGACGGCCGGCTGCACGAGGTGATCGCCGGATTCCAGCTGTACGGCGGCCCGGACGCGGTCAACGTGCCCCGGCTCGCGGGTGGCCCGCAGGGCTGGGCGATCGCGGGGAACCGGCTGGCGGGGGCGGCGGTGTGGCTGTCGCCGGACGCGGCGGAGTTCGGCATCCGGGAGGGCCTGCCGGAGCTGGCGCGCGATGCCCGCGGCGAGACGATGGCATACGACGTGACCGCGGTGCCGGACGGCTGGCTGATGGTGGGGGCGCTGAGCCCCGCGGACCGCCTCGACCGCGACGCGCTCGCGTGGACCTCGCCGGACGGCGAGCACTGGACGCGCCTGCCCGCTGCGGTGTCGCCGGATTACGAGCAGTTCGACCGGGTGGTCGTGGTGGCGGGCACGCCGTACGCGGTGGGGTTGCGCGGGGCGCGGTTCGGGGCGTGGCGGCTGGCCGACGGTGCGTGGGTGGATGCCGGGGTGTTCGGTTCGACGAGGCCGGGGCCCGTGGCGTGGGTGGCCGGGCTGGCGGTGACGGACGGGGGCCTGCTGGCGGCCGTCTCGGATGGCGAGATGTACCGGTTGTGGCTCATGTCACCCGATCAGGGCTGGGTGGCGGTGGCCGCGCCGGGTCCGCTGCCGGCGATCGGGGTGACCGCGGCGGGTGTCGCCGGGTCGGGCCGGCGGGTTCTGGCGATGGGCGACGACGGTTCCGGGGCACACGTGTGGATCATGGACCTCCCGCCGAAGCACGCATGATACTCGCAGGTCACCGGGGGGTACGCCCGAATGGCGCTGCTCACGTAACGGTTGGGTCAACCCTTAGGCGAGGTCTTACCGATCCGGGTGTGAGTGGGATAACGTCCCTGGCCAGATCGTGGTTCACGATCTGTTCCGGTCCTGCTGCCCGCACAGTCGCGGCGACGGGTCCGGATCTCGGATGGAGGAGGGTTCTAGCCTTGAGGCAACGACTCGCGCGGGTGCTCGGAGGCGTCGCCATTCTGGCGCTCGTCGCCGGTGGCGCCGCCGCATGCAAGAAGGAAGAGCCGACGACGCCTGGTGGCTCGACGGTCTCGGGTCTGAAGATCGGTTTCTTCGGCGCCCTCACCGGTGACGCCGCTGGTCTCGTGACCCCGGGCAAGAACGGCGCGGAGCTCGCGATCGCCGAGTACAACGCCGCCAACCCGGGCGCCAACGTCACCCTGGTGCCGTTCGACTCGCAGGGCTCCGGCGACAAGGCCGCCCCGCTGGCGACCGCCGCCGTCGCGGACGAGAAGATCATCGGCGTCGTCGGCCCGGCGTTCTCGGGTGAGTCCGAGGTCGCCAACCCGATCTTCGACAAGGCCGGTCTGCCGATCATCACCCAGTCGGCCACCCGGCCGAGCCTGAGCGGCAAGGGCTGGAAGATCTTCCACCGCGGCGTGGGCAACGACCTGTCGCAGGGCCCGGCCATCGGCCGCTACCTGAAGGACGTCGCCAAGGCGGAGAAGGTCTACCTCGTCGACGACCAGTCCGCGTACGGCACCGGCCTGCGTGACGAGGTCGAGAAGATCCTCGGCGCCGCCGTCGTCGGCAAGAACAAGGTCACCGAGAAGCAGGTCGAGTTCGGCCCGGTCGTGACGGCCGTCAAGAACAGCGGCGCGACCGCGGTGTTCTACGGCGGTTACACCCCGGAGGCGGCCCCGTTCCTGAAGCAGCTGCGTGCCGGTGGCTTCAAGGGCACCTTCATCGGTGGCGACGGCCTCTACGACGCCAACATGCTGAGCGTGACCGGCAAGGCTGACGTCGAGGGCGCGGTCGTGACCTGCCCGTGTGGCCCGGCCACCGCGGCCAAGGGCAACTTCGTTGCCGACTTCAAGGCCAAGTTCGGCACCGACCCGGGCGTGTACGCCGACGTCGCGTACGACCTGACGAAGATCTTCCTCGAGGGCTTCAAGGCCGGCAAGACCACGCGCGCCGACATGCAGGCGTTCCTGGGCACCTACAACGGGGTCGGCACCGCCACCGGTGTGACCTACAAGTGGGAGGCCAACGGCGAGCTGGACCCGACGCAGGTCTCGATCTGGGCGTTCGTCGCCAAGGACGGCGCGTGGGCGAACCCGCAGCAGCTCCCGAAGAGCTGATCATTCCCGATCGGCAAGTGTTTCGCAGTTGATACCCGGTGCGGCCGGAGGTTCCCCCTTCCGGCCGCACCCGGCTTTTCAGAACCCTTTCGGGAGCCCCCGTGAATTTCGATGACCTGATCCAGGGTTTCCCTGATCTGACCACCACCGGATTGGCCCAAGGGTCGATCTACGCGCTGGTGGCGCTCGGATACACCCTGGTCTACGGCGTCCTGCGCCTGATCAACTTCGCCCACTCCGAGGTCTTCATGTTCGGCACCTTCGCCGCGCTGTGGACCTGGGGACTGATGGGATACGACAGCAACTCGACCCGCCCGGACCTGGGCACCGCACTGTTGCTGATCCTCGTCTCACTGGTGGTCGCCTCACTGTTCTCCGGCGGTGTGGCGATGGTGGTCGAGGCGGTGGCCTACCGGCCACTGCGTAAGCGCAACGCCCCACCCCTCGTCTTCCTGATCAGCGCCATCGGCGCCTCGTTCGTGCTCGCCGAGCTGATGGGCGCTTTCACCGAGCGCCGCCAGCAGGGCATTCCCGGTCTGCTGCCGGGTGAGCCCCTGTTCTCCGCCGGTGGCTGGACCGTCTACCCGCTGCAGCTGATGACCTTCGTCGTCGCGCTCGCCGTGATGTTCGGCCTCGACTGGTTCGTGTCCAAGACCCGCTTCGGCCGCGGTATCCGCGCGGTCGCGCAGGACGCCGACACCGCCGCCCTGATGGGTGTGAACAAGGGCCGCGTGATCGCGCTCGTGTTCCTGCTCGGCGGCCTGCTGGCCGGCGTCGCCGCGGTGTTCTACAGCATGAAGCAGGGCAACACGCGGTTCAACGTGGGCTTCCTGATCGGTCTGAAGGCGTTCTCCGCCGCGGTGCTCGGCGGTATCGGCAACCTGCGCGGTGCGCTGCTCGGCGGTCTGCTGCTGGGCCTCGTCGAGTCGTACGGCGCGGCGCTGTTCGGCTCGAACTGGACCAACGTCATCGCGTTCGTGGTGCTGCTCGTCCTGCTGATGTTCCGCCCCACCGGTCTGCTGGGAGAATCGCTGGGGAGGGCCCGCGCATGACGACCGAGACTGTCAAGAAGCAGCGCTGGAAGCTGAACCTGCGGGACCGCTTCCAGGATCTGCCCAAGCCGGCACGGATCGCCGCGATGGTGGTCTTCGTCGTGCTGCTGTACCTGCTGCCGACGAAGGCGTTCTACGAGAACCTGGGCTTCCCGATCCCGATCGGCAGCGGCTACCTGCCGTTCTACACCACCGGCTCGGACATGGCGGGTGTGCTGTTCCAGTGCGGGTACTACATCCTGCTGGCGCTGGGCCTGAACGTGGTGCTCGGTTATGCCGGTCTGCTCGACCTGGGCTTCTTCGGCTTCTTCGCCGTCGGCGCCTACACGGTGGCGCTGCTGACGTCGCCGGAGAGCAAGCTGATCACGGAGTACAACTGGCTGGAGAGCCCGTGGCCGTGGCTGGTGACGGTGCCGATCGCGATCGCGCTGGCGATGCTGTCGGGTGTGCTGCTGGGCTGGCCGACGCTGCGGTTGCGCGGTGACTACCTGGCGATCGTGACGCTGGGCTTCGCCGAGATCATCCGGATCGTGGCGAAGAACCAGGACTGGATCCTCAACGGCGACCGGGGCATCCCGAGCGTCGGGCACCCGCCGGGCACCTGGCCCGACGGCGAGGCGATCTTCGACCTGGAGTTCACGCCGTACTACTGGCTCGTGCTGACGGTGATCATCGCGGTCATCTTCCTGATCCGGAACCTGGCCAACAGCCGGGTGGGCCGGGCGTGGGTGGCGATCCGCGAGGACGAGGACGCGGCCGAGCTGATGGGCGTTCCGACGTTCAAGTTCAAGCTGTGGGCGTTCGCGATCGGCGCGGCGATCGGCGGCCTGTCCGGTTCGCTGTGGGCGGGTCAGGCGAACTTCGTCAACTCGAACACGTTCAGCCTGGAGAACTCGATCCTGGTGCTGGCGGCGGTGCTGCTGGGCGGTGCGGGCAGCATCGGCGGCGCGATCCTGGGCGGCTTCATCGTCATCTACCTGCCGGAGTGGCTGCGCTCGGTCGGCGACGTGTTCGGCTGGCCGACGCAGGTCGAGATCGCGGGCATCCACATCGACGTCAGCCCGACGTCGCTGCGGTTCGTGATCTTCGGCGCGCTGCTCATCGTCGTGATGATCTACCGCCCCCAGGGCCTGTGGCCCAACCGCCGCCGCGCGGCGGAGCTCAAGGACCGGCAGAAGGAGGTGGCCCCCGTTGAGTGAGCGTAAAGCTCTGCTGGAGGTCGACAACGTCACGCTGCGCTTCGGTGGCGTGGTGGCGCTGAACCAGGTCGACTTCACCCTCTACGAGGGTGAGATCCTGGGCCTGATCGGCCCGAACGGCGCCGGCAAGACCACCTGCTTCAACGCGATGACGGGCGTCTACCTGCCGACCGAGGGCCAGATCCGGTTCAAGGGCGAGCAGGTCAGCGGCAAGAAGCGCAACAAGATCACGAAGATGGGCATGGCCCGGACGTTCCAGAACATCCGTCTCTTCCCGGAGATGACGGCGCTGGAGAACGTCCTGGTGGGCGCGGACGCGCACAACACCACCAGCGTGCCGACGGCGCTGCTGCGGCTGCCCAAGCACTGGCGCGAGGAGCGCCAGAGCAAGGCGCGGGCGCTGGAGCTGCTCGACTTCGTGGGCATCACGGGTCGCAGCGACGACCTGGCGCGCAACCTGTCGTACGGTGACCAGCGGCGGCTGGAGATCGCCCGGGCGCTGGCCACCAACCCCGCGCTGCTGTGCCTGGACGAGCCGGCTGCCGGCTTCAACCCGGCCGAGAAGGTGGCGCTGCTCGAGCTGATCAAGAAGATCCGCGACTCGGGCGTGACCGTGCTGCTCATCGAGCACGACATGCGGCTGGTCATGGGTGTGACGGACCGGATCGTCGTGCTCGAGTTCGGCAGGAAGATCGCTGAGGGTACTCCCGAGGAAGTGCGGGACAACCCGAAGGTGGTCGCGGCGTACCTGGGAGTTCCCGATGCTGCTTGAGATCGATGACATCACGCTGCACTACGGGCGGATCCAGGCGCTGCACGGCATCAGCCTGCACGTCAACGAGGGCGAGGTCGTCGCGCTGATCGGCGCCAACGGCGCCGGCAAGTCGACGATCATGCGGGCCATCTCCGGCCTGCGCGCGGTCTCGCGGGGCGCGATCCGCTTCAACGGCGAGGACATCAGCAAGGTCCGGGCGGATCTGCGGGTGGCCCGCGGCATCTGCCAGGCGCCGGAGGGCCGAGGCGTGTTCCCGGGTATGACGGTGCAGGAGAACCTGGAGATGGGCGCGTACATCCGGCGCGACCACGCGGAGATCGCGAAGGACATGGAGCGGGTCTTCGGCCTGTTCCCGCGCCTGCTGGAGCGGCGCAAGCAGGCCGGTGGCACGCTGTCCGGCGGCGAGCAGCAGATGCTCGCCGTGGGCCGCGCGCTGATGGCCCGCCCGAAGCTGCTCCTGCTCGACGAGCCCTCGATGGGCCTCGCTCCGATGATCATCCAGCAGATCTTCACGATCATCACGGAGATCAACCAGCAGGGCACCACGGTGCTGCTGGTGGAGCAGAACGCCCAGCAGGCCCTCTCCCGCGCCCACCGGGCGTACGTCCTGGAGACCGGCAACATCGTCAAGGAGGGCACGGGCGCGGACCTGCTCCACGACCCGGCCGTCAAGGCCGCCTACCTCGGCGTCGCCTAACTGCTCAACCCCGGCGGCCCCGGCCCGGACCCCACAGGTCCGCGCCGGGGCCGCCCCTTTGTCGGCGATCTTGCGCGAACTGTGGGTGCGACACGGGCAAAAGCCACGAAAGGGTAAAGTTCACGCAAGATCGTTGCGATCTTCGTGAATGGTGGCGTCGGTGCGATTTGGGGCGGGAGCATCCGTACTTTGGGTTACCGTGAATCATCACACGGTGCGCAAAGGGGATGGATGTGCTCAAGAGGCTGATTCCGGTCGGGGCGTTTGCGATCGCGCTGGCCGCGGGCGGTTGTGGCGGCGGCGGTGAGCCGGCCGGGTCCCCAAGTGCCGCGCCGAGCGTGTCGGTGAATCCGACGCTGGCGGCGATGGTGCCCGACGCGATCAAGTCCGACGGGAAGATCCTGGTGGGCGTCGACGCTACGTACGCCCCGAACGAGTTCCTCGCCCCCGACGGCTCCACCGTGGTCGGCTTCGACGTCGACCTGTTCAAGGCCGTCGCGCAGACCCTCGGGCTGACCGCCGAGTTCCAGCCCGCCACCTTCGGCGACATCATCCCGGGTGTGGGGTCCGGCAAGTACGAGGTCGGCGTCTCCTCGTTCACCGTCAACGACGAGCGCAAGAAGCAGGCCCAGATGGTCACCTACTTCAGCGCCGGGACCCAGTGGGCGACCAAGACCGGCAACCCGGCCGGGATCAACCCGGACGACCCGTGCGGCAAGCGCATCGCGGTGCAGAAGGACACGGTCCAGTTCGAGGACATCACCAAGCGCTCCGAGGCGTGCGTCGCCGCGGGCAAGCCCGCCGTGACCATCCAGCCGTACGCGGGTCAGGACCAGGTCGCGAGTTCCGTGGTGTCCGGCAAGGACGACGCCATGCTCGCCGACTCGCCGGTCGCGGCGTACGCCGTCAAGCAGTCCAACGGCCAGCTGGAACTGCTCGGCGGCATCTACGACTCGGCCCCGTACGGCTACGTGGTCAGCAACAACCAGGCCGAGTTCGCCAAGGCGCTGCAGGGCGCGGTCGACGAGCTGATCAAGAACGGGACGTACCAGAAGATCCTCGAAAACTGGGGCGTGCAGGCGGGCGCCGTGCCCAGCGCGCAGATCAACCCGTAAGCCATGACCGCCCCGGACACGTCGGCGAGCCCGGTGCCGCGGGAGGCCGAACCGATCAAGGCCGTTCCGGTCCGGCACCCGGGGCGGTGGGTCGCGATCGCCGTGATCGCGGTGCTGGCGGCGATGTTCGTGCACCTGCTGGTTACGAACAAGGCCTTCAACTGGCCGTTCATGTTCCAGAACATGTTCACGCCGCCGGTGATCCAGGGCCTGTTCGGCACCGTCGCGATCACGATCCTGGCAATGATCATCGGCGTGCTGCTGGGCATCGTGGTCGCGGTCGCGCGGCTGTCGGACAACCCGATCCTGCGCGGCGTGTCCTGGGCGTACACCTGGTTCTTCCGCGCCGTGCCCCGGTACGTGCTGCTCATCGTCATGGGCAACCTGGGCATCCTCTGGCCCCGGCTGGAGTTCGGCATCCCGTTCGACACCTATCTCGGCCAGCTGTTCGGCATCGAGAACGCGCACTGGCGGCCGTTCGGCATCGAGACCCGCGAGCTGCTCGTCGGCTTCTGGGTCGGTGTGCTGGGCCTGGCGCTGTCGGAGGCGGCGTACATGGCCGAGATCGTGCGGGCCGGCATGCTGTCGGTCGACCCGGGGCAGGACGAGGCCGCCACGGCGCTGGGCATGAGCCGCGGCCAGGCGCTGCGGCGCATCGTGCTGCCGCAGGCGATGCGAGTGATCATCCCGCCGACCGGCAACGAGACCATCGCGATGCTCAAGGACACCTCGCTGCTCATCGCGGTGCCGGTCATCCGCGAGCTGTTCTTCCAGCTGTCCGCGATCGGCAACCGGACCTTCCAGGTGTTCCCGATGCTCGTCGCGGCCATCATCTGGTACCTGTTCCTGGTCAGCATCCTGCTGGTGGGGCAATACTTCCTGGAGAAGCGCTTCTCGCGCGGCTACGGCCGCACCGCGAAGGCGAAGATGAAGCTCGAAGGCCTGGCCGCCGAGCACGGGGCGAACCCGGAGGTGCCGTGAGCCTTTCCGAAGCAGTCGAGCACAGCGAGGCCGCGGCATGACGTCGGAGCAGCCCGCCCGCCACCGCGCGCCCGAGGACCCCGCCGGCGGCGAGCCGATGGTGCGTACGGAGAACGTCCACAAGTCGTTCGGGAGCGTCAAGGTGCTGCGCGGGATCGACGTGACCGTGCCGCGCGGCAACGTGTGCGTGGTGCTGGGCCCGTCCGGTTCGGGCAAGTCGACCTTCCTGCGCTGCATCAACCACCTGGAGAAGATCGACGCCGGGCGGATCTGGGTCGACGGCAGGCTCGTCGGCTACCAGCAGAAGGGCGACAAGCTGCACGAGCTGCACGACAAGGCCGTCGCCGCGCAACGCCGCGAGATCGGCATGGTGTTCCAGCGGTTCAACCTGTTTCCGCACATGTGCGCGCTGGAGAACGTGATCGAGGCTCCGACGATGGTCAAGGGACAGGGCAAGGCCGACGCCCGCCGCCGCGGCATGCAGCTGCTCGACCGGGTCGGCCTGGCCGACAAGGCCCTGAACTACCCGTCGCAGCTGTCCGGCGGCCAGCAGCAACGCGTCGCCATCGCCCGCGCCCTGGCCATGGACCCGAAGCTGATGCTGTTCGACGAGCCCACCAGCGCCCTGGACCCCGAGCTGGTCGGCGACGTCCTCGACGCGATGAAGGATCTGGCCCGCTCCGGCATGACCATGGTCGTGGTCACCCACGAGATCGGCTTCGCCCGCGAGGTCGGCGACCAGCTCATCTTCATGGACGGCGGCGTCGTCGTCGAATCCGGCGCCCCCCGCGAGGTCCTCTCCAACCCCCAGCACCCCCGCACCCGCGACTTCCTCAGTAAGGTCCTCTAGCCCCTTCCAGCGTTGATCATGAACCTATGGCACGGCTCGGCGGCGTGTCGTGGCCACAAGTTCATGATCAACGGGGTCGGCGCGGGGTGTGCGGTGAGCGGGTGGGGGAGGGCGTCGGGGGGAGGGCATAAGCTCTTCGGGTGACTGAGACGCTGCTGCTGCTTGATGGGCATTCGCTGGCTTACCGGGCGTTCTTCGCGCTGCCCGTGGAGAACTTCGCGACCTCGACGGGGCAGCCCACCAACGCCGTGTACGGCTTCACCTCGATGCTGATCAACGTGCTGCGCGACGAGAAGCCCACGCACATCGCCGTCGCCTTCGACGTGTCCCGGCAGTCCTTCCGCACCGAGCAGTACGCGGAGTACAAGGCCGGCCGCTCGGAGACCCCGACGGACTTCAAGGGCCAGGTCAGCCTGGTCCAGGAGGTGCTGGACGCGCTGCAGGTCAAGCACGTGCAGCTGGCCGGGTACGAGGCCGACGACATCATCGCCACGCTCGCCCGGCAGGGCCGCGAGGCCGGCATGCGGGTGCTGATCTGCACCGGTGACCGCGACGCGTTCCAGCTGGTCACCAAGGACGTCACAGTGCTGTACCCGCGCAAGGGCGTTTCCGACCTGGCCCGCATGGACCCGGCGGCGGTGCTGGAGAAGTACGGCGTCGGCCCGGAGCGCTACCGCGACCTGGCCGCGCTGGTCGGCGAGTCCAGCGACAACCTGCCCGGCGTGCCGGGCGTGGGCCCGAAGACCGCCGCCAAGTGGATCAACCAGTACGACGGCCTCGACGGCGTCATCGCCCGGGTCGACGAGATCAAGGGCAAGGCGGGTGAGAGCCTGCGGGAGCACCTGGCCGGCGTGATGCGCAACCACCAGATCAACGAGCTGCGCGACGACCTCGACCTGCCGCTGGACGTCCCGTCCTCGCTCTGGACCACCTGGGACCGCGAGGCCGTGCACCAGGTCTTCGACACGCTGCAGTTCCGGGTGCTGCGCGAGCGGCTGTACCAGTACCTCGACACCGCCGAGCCGGAGGCCGAGGCGGGCTTCGAGATCGACGGCACGGTGCTCACCGAGCCCGGCGCGCTGGCCGCATGGCTGGCCGAGCAGGCGACCGGGCCGGTCGGCCTCGCGGTCAGCGGCACGTTCGGCCGGGGCACCGGCACGCTGACCGGGCTGGCGCTGGCCGCCGACCACACCGCGGTCTGGGTCGACCCGACCGACCTGGAGGCCGCCGACGACGCGGCGCTGGCGGCCTGGCTGGCCGACCCGGCCCGGCCCAAGGTGCTGCACGATGCGAAGCCCGCGCTGCTGGCACTGCGGGCGCGCGGCTGGGAGCTGAACGGGCTGACCCACGACACCGCGCTCGCGGCCTACCTGGCCCGCCCCGACCAGCGCTCCTACGACCTGGCCGACCTGGCGGTGCGCTACCTGCACCGGGAGCTGCGCGCGGAGGCGGCCGACACCGGCCAGCTGGCGCTCGACTTCGGCGACGGCACCGCCGACCACGCCGCCGAGGAGGCGCTGATGCTGCGCGCCCGCGCGACGCTCGACCTGGTCGAGGCGCTGGGCGGCGAGCTGGACCGCGGCGACGGCGACCGGCTGCTGGCCGACGTGGAACTGCCGCTGGTGCCGGTGCTGGCCGCGATGGAGCGGGTCGGCATCGCCGCCGACACCGACTACCTGACCGAGCTGGAGGCCCAGTTCGCGGGCGAGGTGAAGGCGGCGGCGCAGGCCGCGTACGGCGACGTGGGCCGCGAGTTCAACCTCGGCTCGCCCAAGCAGCTGCAGGAGATCCTGTTCGGCGAGCTGAACCTGCCCAAGACCAAGAAGATCAAGACGGGGTACACCACCGACGCCGACGCGCTGCAGTGGCTGTTCGCGCAGACCGGGCACCCGGTGCTGGAGCACCTGCTGCGCCACCGCGACGTCGCCAAGCTCAAGTCGACGGTGGACGGCCTGCTCAAGTCGGTCAGCGACGACGGCCGCATCCACACCACGTTCTTCCAGACCGTGGCGGCCACCGGCCGGCTGTCCAGCACCGACCCGAACCTGCAGAACGTGCCGATCCGCACCGAGGAGGGCCGGCGCATCCGCCGCGCCTTCGTGGTCGGGCCCGGCTACGAGTCGCTGCTGACGGCCGACTACAGCCAGATCGAGATGCGCATCATGGCGCACCTGTCGCAGGACGCGGGCCTGATCGAGGCCTTCGCCACCGGTGAGGACCTGCACACCACGGTCGCCTCGAAGGTCTTCGCGACCGACGAGGTCACCGCCGAGCAGCGGCGCAGGATCAAGGCCATGTCGTACGGGCTGGCGTACGGCCTGTCGGCGTACGGGCTCTCGCAGCAGCTGGGCATCTCCACCGCGGAGGCGACCGGGCTGATGGAGGACTACTTCGCCCGCTTCGGCGGCGTGCGCGACTACCTGCACGCGGTCGTCGACCAGGCCCGCAAGGACGGCTACACGGCCACCATCCTGGGCCGCCGCCGCTACCTGCCCGACCTGGTCAGCGACAACCGGCAGCGGCGCGAGATGGCCGAGCGCATGGCGCTCAACGCCCCGATCCAGGGCTCGGCGGCCGACGTCATCAAGCTGGCGATGCTCCGGGTGGACAAGGCGCTGCGGGCCGAGGGGCTGACCTCGCGGATGCTGCTTCAGGTCCATGACGAGCTGGTGTTCGAGGTCGCCGCGGGCGAGCGCGCGGCGCTGGAGGCGCTGGTCCGCCGGGAGATGGGCGGCGCGGTCGACCTGTCCGTGCCGCTGGAGGTCTCCGTGGGCGCGGGCCACGACTGGAACGAGGCCGACCACTGATCGTCGCAGGTGCGGGGCCGGGTCGACCGGCCCCGCTGCCTGGGAAGGCGGCGATGCGCGGATCGGGGCGCGGCGCGCTGAGCTAGGGTCACGATCGTGAGCGCTTCGACCGTACTCGTCATGGGAGTCTCCGGCAGCGGCAAGACGACCGTCGGCACGCAGCTGGCCAAGCGCCTCGGCGCCGTCTTCGCCGACGGCGACGACCTGCACCCGCAGGCGAACGTGATGAAGATGTCGGCCGGCATCCCGCTGACCGACGAGGACCGCGCGCCCTGGCTGCGGCTGTGCGCGCAATGGCTGGCCGGGCAGCAGGACGAGGGTGTGCCGGCCGTGCTGGCCTGCTCCGCGCTCAAGCGCTCCTATCGCGACCTGCTGCGCGAGGCCGCACCCGGCCTGGCGGTCGTCTACCTGGACGGCTCGCGCGAATTGCTGGCCTCGCGCCTGTCGCACCGCCCTGGGCACTTCTTCAACCCGCGCCTGCTCGACTCGCAACTCGCCGATCTCGAACCCCCGGGCGCGGACGAGGGCGCGATCGTCGTCCCGATCACCCTGCGCCCCGACGAGATCCTCGACCAGGCCACGGCGGCCCTGTCCCGCGCCTGACCCTCTCCTCGAAATGGACGCCGGCCTGTCACACCGAATCCGAGTCGCTCGTTTTCGATGTGACAGGCCGGCGCCCATGGCGGGCCCGTCCTCGCGGTCGCACCG
Source organism: Catellatospora sp. NPDC049133 (assembly GCF_040648455.1). NCBI lineage: Bacteria > Bacillati > Actinomycetota > Actinomycetes > Micromonosporales > Micromonosporaceae > Catellatospora > Catellatospora sp. NPDC049133. The sequence continues at coordinate 480,086 of NZ_JBEZDT010000001.1, read as the reverse complement.
CGCTGGGCCGCTGAGCCCCGCGTCGATCATGAAGTTGTGGACGCGACACACCGTCGAACCGTGCCTTAAGTTCATGATCAACGCGGGGAAGGGGGCGCGCCGGGTGCCGGGTGGGGCACCACCTGGCGCGCGAGAGGGTGGTCAGAGGGTCAGTTTGTTGAGGAGGCGGTTGGGGGTGCCGGAGAGGGAGCCGGTGACGACGTTGGGGGTGGCGTTGGTGACGATCCAGGAGTGGACCGCGGACTGGCTGGCGTCGCCGTAGGTGGCCTTGTAGAGGACGGCTATGCCGGCGGCGTGCGGGGTGGACATCGAGGTGCCGTTCTTGCTGCCGGTGCCGCCGCCGGGGACCGTGGACACGATGCCGGAGCCGGGGCCGTAGAGGTCGACGCAGGAGCCGGTGGAGGAGTAGCTGGCGCGGGCGTCGGTGGAGGTGGTGGCCGCGACCACGAGCGCCGCGGTCAGGTTGCGTGGCAGCCGGTCGCAGGAGTTGCCACCGGTGTTGCCGGCCGAGGTGGCCAGGAAGACGCCCGCGTTCATCATGTTGGTCAGCGCCGTGGCCAGCGTCGAGCTGTACGTCATGTTCCAGGAGGTGTTGGCCACCGCCGGCTTGACGTGGTTGGTCCGGACCCAGTTGACCGCCGCGACGGCCGACGAGGTGGTGCCGCTGCCGGCGCAGTTGAGCCACTTCACGCCGTGCAGGCGTACGGACTTGGCCACGCCGTACGAGGTGGAGCCGATGGTGCCGGCCACGTGCGTGCCGTGGCTGTTGCAGTCGGTGTTGTTGCTGTCGATCGAGTTGTAGTCGAACGTCGCCCGGGTGCCGAAGTTAGGGTGGGAGGCGTCGATGCCCGAGTCGATGATGTACGCGTGCACGCCCGAGCCGGTCGCGGTGTAGGTGTAGCTCGCCGACAGCGGCAGCGCGTTCTGGTCGATGCGGTCGATGCCCCACGCGGGCGGGTTGCTCTGCGTGGTGTCGAGCACGTTGTGGTGCCAGGCGTCGCGCTCGATGGCCAGCACGTCGGCGCTGTGCGACAGCTCGCGCACCTGGGCGGGGCTCAGGTCGGCGGCGAAGCCGTTGACGGTGGCGCCGAAGTCGACGCGGGCAGTGGTCCGCAGCGCTCGCAGCGCCACCCCGCGGTCGGCGCCGTCCCGGAAGGTGACCAGGTAGGCGCCCGGGATGACGGTGGTGTCCGGGCCGGCGGCCGGGGCGGTGACCGGGACCGGGACCGCCCGGTAGGGCGCGCCGGCGGCGAGCGCGGGTGACGGCAGGGCCACGACGGTGGCCAGGGCGGTTGCGGTGATCGCGGCGGACGCCAGCAGGCGGGCACGCCAGGACCGGTTGGTTGGCACGTCTTCCTCCCCAATACCAGGTGCCGCCCTGTTTGGACGGCAGCTGGCTCGGAGAGTACATAGATATTGTTACAGTAATCAATGTCTAAGGCACGAAAAGGCGCCGCCCCGGTGCGGGGCGGCGCCTGATGGCACGGCTGCCGTGTCACTCGATGTTCGGTCCCTTGTACGGGTCCGGACCCTCGTAGGTCTTCGCGTGCTCCCGGTCGTAGCGGACGCCGGGCCGCTCGCGGCTGTGGTGGTAGCTGTAGACGAAGTAGATGACGAAGCCGAGCAGCATCCAGACCGCGAACCGGACCCAGGTGTCGACGGGCAGGTTGAGCATCAGCCACAGGCTCGCCAGCGCGGCCAGGATCGGCAGCACCGGCACCCACGGCACCCGGAACGGGCGCGGCAGGTCGGGTCGGGTCTTGCGCAGCACGATCACGCCGAGCGCGACCACGAAGAAGGCGAACAGCGTGCCGATGCTGACCAGCTCGGAGAGCTTCTCCAGCGGGATGAACGCGGCCAGCAGGGCGATGACGACGCCGACCCCGATGGTGATCAGGTACGGCGTGCCGTAGGTGCGGTGCACCTTGGCCATGCCGATCGGCAGCAGGCCGTCGCGGGACATCGCGAACAGCACGCGCACCTGGCCGAGCAGCAGCACCAGCACCACGGTGGTGATGCCGCAGATCGCGCCGAGCGAGATGAGCTTGGCGACCCAGGGCTGGCCGACCACGTCGAAGGCGTGCGCCAGCGGCGCGTCGACGGCCAGTTGCGTGTAGTGCACCATGCCGGTGATGACCAGCGAGACCAGCACGTAGAGCAGGGTGCAGATGACCAGCGAGCCGATGATGCCGCGGGGCATGTCGCGCTGCGGGTTGCGCACCTCTTCGGCGGTGGTGGCCACGATGTCGAAGCCGATGTAGGCGAAGAAGACGATCGCGGCGGCGGCCAGGATGCCCGGGATGCCGAAGTGCACCGGTTCGATGCCCAGCAGCAACTGGGACAGCGGGGTGTGCCATACCGAGGCGCCGGTCTGCGCGGTCGGCTCGGCCGGCGGGATGAACGGCTTGTAGTTGGCGAACTTGATGAAGAAGGCGCCCACCACGATCACCAGCAGCACCACGGCCACCTTGATCGCGACCAGTACGCCGGAGACCCGGCTCGACAGCTTGGTGCCCAGCACGCCCAGGAAGGTGCACAGGGCCACGATGAAGATCGCCCCGAAGTCGGGGATCGCCTTCTCGCCGGCCACCCAGGCAGGCAGGCTCAGCAGGTTCGCCAGGTACGCCGACCAGCCGCGGGCCACCACGGCCGCGCCCAGGCCGAGTTCGAGCACCAGGTCCCACCCGATGATCCAGGCGACGATCTCGCCCAGGGTCGCGTAGGAGTAGGTGTACGCCGAACCGGCCACCGGCACGGTCGAGGCGAACTCGGCGTAGCAGAGCGCGGCCAGGCCGCACACGATGCCGGCCACCACGAACGAGATCACGATCGCGGGACCGGCGTTGACGGCGGCCTGGCGGCCGGTCAGCACGAAGATGCCGGTACCGATGATCACGGCGACGCCGAAGATGATCAGGTCGAGGGTGCTCAGGTTCTTCTTGAGTCTGTGTTCAGGCTCGATCGTCTCGGCCATCTCGGCTTCGACGCGCTTTGTCCTGAATATCCCTATCGCCACGCCCTGATCATCCGCCCGCCGCGCCCCTTTGCGTGCCCTTTCCAGGAAAGTGCAATTGCACGCCTCGCGCTGCGGCAACGCGTGCGGCCGGCGGCGAAGCGCAGGTGCGGCCGGGGGCGCGAAGATCGCTGTCTCGGGTCAGGAAGTGGGGTCGGACCCGAGTTCTTCGGCCGGAAACGGCGATCTTCGCGCCGCCCGGCGGCGGATCGGAGGCGGGTCAGGCGGCGGGCTTCTTGGCGGCGAAGATGGCGGTGCCGGGGAAGAGGCGGCCGCGCAGCGGGGACCACTGGCCCCAGATCTGCTCGTGGCCCTCGGGCCACTCGGGTTCGATCAGGTCGACCAGCGTGAAGCCCGCTCCCAGCAGCTCGCGCAGCCGGTCGCCCATGGTGCGGTGGTGCTCGACGTAGGTCGCCGCGCCGCTCTCGTCGTACTCGACGTAAGGCCGGCGGTCGAAGTAGGAGTGCACCGCCCGCAGCCCGCCCTCGGTCGGGTCGTCGAGGAAGATCCAGCGCATCGGGTGGGTGACCGAGAACACCCAGCGCCCGCCCGGCTTGAGCACCCGGAAGACCTCGCGCATGACACCGGCCGAGTCGTCGACGAACGGCACCGCGCCGAACGCCGTGCAGACGACATCGAAGGCCCCGTCGGCGAAGGGCAGCGCGTTCGCGTCGGCCTGCACCAGCGGCACGGTGATGCCGGTGCGTGCGGCGGCCTGCTCGGCGTGGCGCAGCATGCCCGCTGACAGGTCCATCGCCACCACGTCGGCGCCCTGGTCGGCCAGCCAGCGGGCCGCGGCGGCCGCACCGCAGCCCAGCTCCAGCACCCGGCGGCCGGACACGTCGCCGAGCAGCTTCGCGTCGGCCTCGCGCAGCCCCTCGGGGCACCACACGAAGTCGGCTTCGCCCAGGAACTCGCCGTGCTCGGACTGGTAGTTGTCGGCGTCGGCGTCCCACCAGCCGCGGGAGGCGCGCAGGTTCTCCGCGGCCGTGACCGGGCGGCGGGTCACCCCGGGCCCGGACTCGACTGTCTCGAAGTCGTCGTCCAGATCGTCGCCGCCGGCTGAATGGATCTCCACTCGGACAGCGTACGAGCCGGGCCGGCGGGGGTGGCGCACCGGGTGTGACGCACAGAACAATTCGCCCGCAAACGCCTTGCAGTCCCCCGAATCAGGAAGAGGGGAGCGTCACGGGAGGGGTGGGGTTGCGTCGTGTGGTAATGGGCACGGTAAGCTGTTCGATGCACTCGCACGTCCGCGGTTCTCGGCATGGAGCAGACCCGTAGCGCGCCGGATCACCGGAGCGTAGGCGAGCGGGAGCGGCAGTGGAATACCCACTGGGTCACACTGAACATCCATCCGACGGAGCAACAGTCCACATGACGAGCAGCATCGAGGCCACCTCGAGCGCCAACAGGGTCACCATCGACGATCTCGGCTCTGAGGAAGCTTTCCTCGCCGCGATCGACGAGACCATCAAGTACTTCAACGACGGCGACATTGTCGAAGGCACCGTCGTCAAGGTCGACCGGGACGAGGTCCTGCTCGACATCGGCTACAAGACCGAGGGTGTCATCCCCTCGCGCGAGTTGTCGATCAAGCACGATGTGGACCCTGCTGAGGTCGTCTCCGTCGGAGATCACATCGAGGCCCTGGTCCTCCAGAAGGAGGACAAGGAGGGGCGTCTGATCCTCTCCAAGAAGCGCGCGCAGTACGAGCGGGCGTGGGGCACCATCGAGAAGATCAAGGAAGACGACGGCGTCGTCCGTGGCTCCGTCATCGAGGTCGTCAAGGGTGGCCTCATCCTCGACATCGGCCTGCGGGGCTTCCTGCCGGCCTCGCTCGTCGAGATGCGCCGCGTCCGCGACCTGCAGCCGTACGTCGGCCGCGAGCTCGAGGCGAAGATCATCGAGCTGGACAAGAACCGCAACAACGTGGTCCTGTCCCGCCGGGCCTACCTCGAGCAGACCCAGTCCGAGGTGCGCACCGAGTTCCTGAACAAGCTCCAGAAGGGCCAGGTCCGCAAGGGCGTCGTGTCCTCGATCGTCAACTTCGGCGCCTTCGTGGACCTGGGCGGCGTGGACGGCCTGGTGCACGTTTCGGAACTGTCCTGGAAGCACATCGACCACCCGTCCGAGGTCGTCGAGGTCGGCACCGAGGTCGAGGTCGAGGTTCTCGACGTGGACCTGGACCGCGAGCGCGTCTCCCTGTCGCTCAAGGCGACCCAGGAGGACCCGTGGCGTCAGTTCGCCCGTACCCACGCGATCACGCAGATCGTGCCGGGTAAGGTCACCAAGCTGGTGCCGTTCGGTGCGTTCGTCCGGGTCGAGGACGGCATCGAGGGCCTGGTGCACATCTCCGAGCTGGCCGAGCGCCACGTGGAGATCCCGGAGCAGGTCGTTCAGGTCGGCTCCGACGTGATGGTCAAGGTCATCGACATCGACCTCGAGCGTCGCCGTATCTCGCTGTCGCTCAAGCAGGCCAACGAGGGCTTCGTCGAGGGCGAGGAGCACTTCGACCCGACGCTGTACGGCATGGCCGCCACGTACGACAACGAGGGCAACTACATCTACCCCGAGGGCTTCGACCCGGAGACGGGCGAGTGGCTCGAGGGCTACGAGAAGCAGCGCGAGGTGTGGGAGCAGCAGTACGCTGACGCCCGCGCGCGCTGGGAGGCGCACACCAAGCAGGTCCAGACCTCGCGCGCGGCCGACGCTGCCGCCGCGTCGGAGGTCCCGACCGGCAACGTGTCGACCTCGACCCCGGCCCCGGCCAAGGCGGCGGAGGAGCCCAGCGGCACCCTCGCCACCGACGAGGCCCTGGCCGCGCTTCGCGAGAAGCTGGCGGGCGGCAAGGCCTGAGGTTCGCCCCTCACGCCTTGAGTAAGCCGAAGGGCGGCCCTCGACTCCACGGAGTCGGGGGCCGCCCTCTTTCGTGTATCGCCCCGGCTGGCTCAAGATCGCTCGACTTGCCTGGCACCTGTGCGTATCTTGACCGCGCTTTCGCACACCTGCCTGGCAAGTCGAGCGATCTTGGCACGGGCCCGCCGGTCGGGTGGGCGGTCTTGTGCCGGACTGCAAGGCAGGGCGGCGATCTTGGCCCGGGTGGGCGGGTCGGTGCGGTGGGTGCGAGCATGGGGCGGTGCGATGGGTGGGGCTGACCGGCGGGATCGGATCCGGTAAGAGTGCGGTGGCGGCGCGGCTGGCCGAGCTGGGCGCGGTGGTGATCGACTCCGACCGGCTGGCCCGGGAGGTCGTCGCACCGGGCACGGAAGGCCTGGCCGAGGTGGTCGCCCGTTTCGGGCCGCAGGTGCTCGGGCCGGACGGCGCGCTCGACCGGCCGACGCTCGGCAAGGTCGTCTTCGGTGACGACGCTGCCCGCCGGGACCTGGAGGCGATCATTCACCCCCGGGTCCGCGCCCGGACCGCAGAGCTGGCCGCGGCCGCGCCGCCCGACGCGGTGGTCGTCAACGACGTGCCGCTGCTGATCGAGGCAGGCCTGGCCGGCATGTACGAGCTGGTCATCGTGGTGTTCGCGGACGAGGCGACCCGGGTGGCACGGCTGGTGCGCGACCGGGGCATGACCGAGGCCGAGGCGCGTGCGCGCATCGCCGCGCAGGCCACCGACGAGCAGCGCCGCGCCGCGGCCGACGTCGCCATCGTGAACGAGGGCACCCTGGCGGACCTGCACGCCGCCGTCGACGAGGTCTGGCAGACCCGGCTGCACCCCTGACCCGCCAGCCCTGGCGGGACAGCGCAGGAATCGGTGCCGCCGCCGCCGGACCAGCGGTGCCGGCACCGCACAGCGAAAGGCCCGTGCCGCCGCAGCGGCACGGGCCTCGTAGGCCGGGGACGGGTTACTTGACCTTCGACGGGAGGGCCGGCGGCTTCTCCTTCAGGTCCAGGTCGAGCTGGGCGAAACCACCCGTCGCGGTACGCAGTTCCAGCCGCTTCAGCACGCCCGAGTTGTCCACCCAGTAGCGCATCCGGGCCTGCCCCGCGGGCACGTTGGTCTCGACGGCGCTGGGCAGCTCGAACACGCCCACCGGCACCTTGCCCAGCACGTCGACGCGCAGGCGGCGGCCGTGCTTGGCGATGTGCGCGGCGTCGTCGGGCATGTTGGCGGCCAGCGACAGCGCCTCGTAGATCAGGTAGTCCAGGTCGGTGATCTCACCGGAGCTGCCCAGCACGACCCACTCGGCCCGCTCCCACTTGCCGGTCGGCGCGGGCAGCGGCGGCTGCTCGGGCACCCGCTTGCCCGGCTTGCGGATGGCGATGCCGGTGCGGTCGGCGTGCATCAGCACGTCGTAGCTCTCGTCGTCCTGGTCGCGTACGGCCAGGTATGCCAGCTGCTTCTGCCAGTCCAGCCAGCCCTTGCCGGTATGCAGCACGCCCGGGTTGACCGGCATGGTCACCGTGACCGCGCCGCCGCGGGCCTTCAGGTTGCGCTGGCGCAGCTGGGACAGCACCTTCGCCTCGGCCTTGGTGATCTCGGTCGGCTTGTTGTCGCGCCCGCCGAGCGCCATCGTGCGCACGAACTCCTGCTGCTGGCCGCGCTGCAGGTCGAGCACGGACGGCAGGCCGTCGCCGAGCACCGTCTCCAGGCGTACCAGGGAGCCCTTGGCGTCCAGCCAGTAGCCGACCGCGCCACCGTTGGCCTCCAGCGACTTCGGGTCCGGGGGTGGCGACGGGCTGCCACTGGCCTTGGCGGGCTCGTCCGCGCCGGCCGAGGCGCCGGGGGAGGCCTGCGCGCCGGGGGAGGCGGCGGGAGCGGCCGGGGACGGCACCGTGGTCGCCTCGGTGCGCGGGGCGGTCGCCGCGGAGGCGGACACCCCGGCCGAGGCGACCGCGGACGGCGCGGCGGAGGCGGACGGCGGTGCGCTGGGCGCGACCTGCGGCAGCAGCGCCGGGCCGAGCAGCACGTCCACCGGGGCGCCCTCGAACGTGTCGCGGCGTACCCACTCGTTGCGCAGCTCGCCGAGCGGCCCGGTCGGGTCGGCCTCCTGCCTGGCCAGCAGGAACAGGAAGGCGACCAGGTTGTCGATGGGCCGCTCCTCGTCGCCGCCGAGCTGCAGCGGGCGCACCCGCCAGCCGTCCTCCGGCGCGGTCAGCGGCGGCTTGCCGGCGGGGACCGCGCCGGCGGCCGGTGACGCCTCGGCGGCCGGGGAAGCGGCAGGTGAGGCGGATTCGCGGGCCGACTCGGGCGAGGGTGCCGCAGGCGCGGGCAGCGCGCCGGGGCGCATGGCCAGCACTCCGGGTGTGGCCTGGATCAGCAGCGTGCTCGCACCCGCTCCGGTCCCGGACACGGACAGGTAGACCAGCTGGCGCTTCCAGTCGACCCAGCCGTCGACCTTGGTCTGGCGGCTGCCCGGCCCGATGGTGCCGCGCAGGCCGACCCGGCCGTCGGCGAAGTTGCGTGCTCGCATGCCGGCCAGGCGTTCGAGCTCGCCCTTGTTCAGCGGCCGGCTCGCCTCCACTGCGGGCTTGTCCGCCGAGCAGGAGGCCAGGCCGCCGGTCATGGTCGCGGCGAGGCCCAGCAGGAGCCCGCCCGCGGCGAGAAGATGGAGGATCCGGCGTCGTCCGTTGGTCGAGGTTCCCACGCGAGATGCAACGGGCCGGGACGGGTGAGGTGACGTGCCAAACCGGTCAGGGTCGCCGTCGGGGGGCCGGGCGTGCGCGGATACGTCAAGACCGCCCGCGGCGGCCGGTCGGCGCACACAGTGTGCGCGACCGCAGCGGTGCGCTCATCGATCCTGCGGTGGGGCGGATCGAGGCTGCTACCGGTGCGCCAGAGGTGGGTGACCGGCCGGTGTGGAGGTCCGGTCTCTCTGGGACGGCCGCCGCGAACGGCCTACCACACGACGGTATCGCGGTGATTGATGACACACAATCGCAATATTGGAGCCGGTCGTTCACCTACCGTCACACCAGCCTCGCCGACCTGCACAGCGGCCCGCGCGAGTGTCACACGCCCGGCGTAGGTTGGGTCACATGAGTGAGACCGCCGCCGCCACGATCCCCCGCCTGGACGGGACGTTCCAGGTCATCAGCGACTACGTGCCCGCCGGTGACCAGCCCGCCGCCATCGAGGAGCTCGCCAAGCGGGTCCGCCGCGGCGACAAGCACTCGGTGCTGCTGGGCGCGACCGGCACGGGCAAGTCGGCGACCACGGCCTGGCTCATCGAGAAGCTGCAGCGCCCCGCGCTGGTCATGGCCCCGAACAAGACCCTGGCCGCCCAGCTGGCCAAGGAGTTCCGGGAGCTGCTGCCCAACAACGCGGTGGAGTACTTCGTCAGCTACTACGACTACTACCAGCCCGAGGCGTACATCCCGCAGACCGACACCTACATCGAGAAGGACTCCTCGATCAACGAGGAGGTCGAGCGGCTGCGCCACTCGGCGACGATGTCGCTGCTCACCCGGCGGGACGTGATCGTGGTCGCGACGGTGTCGGCGATCTACGGCCTCGGCACGCCGCAGGAATACCTGGAGCGCGCGGTCAAGGTCAAGGTCGGCGAGGAGATCGACCGGGACAAGCTGCTGCGCCGCCTGGTGGAGATCCAGTACGCGCGCAACGACATGGCGTTCAACCGGGGCACGTTCCGGGTGCGCGGCGACACGCTGGAGATCATTCCGGCGTACGAGGAGCTGGCGCTGCGCATCGAGTTCTTCGGTGACGAGATCGAGCGGCTGTCCTACCTGCACCCGCTCACCGGCGACGTGATCAAGGACGTCGACCAGATGATGATCTTTCCCGCCACGCACTACGCGGCCGGGCCCGAGCGCATGGAGCGGGCGATCGCCGGCATCGAGGTCGAGCTGGAGGAGCGCCTGGCCGAGCTCGACCAGCAGGGCAAGCTGCTGGAGGCGCAGCGGCTGCGCATGCGCACCACATACGACCTGGAGATGATGCGCCAGGTCGGCTTCTGCAACGGCATCGAGAACTACTCGCGCCACATCGACGGCCGCGAGGCGGGCAGCCCGCCGCACGCCCTGCTCGACTACTTCCCCGACGACTTCGTCACGGTCATCGACGAGTCGCACGTGACCATCCCGCAGATCGGCGGCATGTACGAGGGCGACGCCTCGCGCAAGCGGGTGCTGGTCGAGCACGGCTTCCGGCTGCCCAGCGCGCAGGACAACCGGCCGCTGCGCTTCGACGAGTTCCTGGAGCGGGTCGGGCAGATGGTGTTCCTGTCGGCCACCCCCGGCCCGTGGGAGCTGCAGCAGGCGCAGGGCGAGTTCGTCGAGCAGGTGATCCGCCCGACCGGTCTGGTCGACCCGCAGGTGGTGGTGAAGCCGACCAAGGGCCAGATCGACGACCTGATGCACGAGATCCGGCTGCGCACCGAACGCGACGAGCGGGTGCTGGTCACCACGCTGACCAAGAAGATGTCCGAGGACCTCACCGATTACCTGCTGGAGAACGGCATCCGGGTGCGCTACCTGCACTCCGAGGTGGACACGCTGCGCCGGGTGGAGCTGCTCAAGGAGCTGCGCATCGGCGAGTTCGACGTGCTGGTCGGCATCAACCTGCTGCGTGAGGGCCTGGACCTGCCCGAGGTGTCGCTGGTGGCGATCCTCGACGCGGACAAGGAGGGCTTCCTGCGCAGCGGCACCTCGCTGATCCAGACCATCGGCCGCGCCGCGCGAAACGTGTCCGGTGAGGTCCACATGTACGCGGACAAGATCACTCCGTCGATGGCGTCGGCGATCGACGAGACCAACCGGCGCCGCGCCAAGCAGGTGGCCTACAACGAAGCCAACGGGGTGGACCCGCAGCCGCTGCGCAAGCGCATCCACGACATCCTCGACGACATCTACCGCGAGGCGGAAGACACGGACACCGCGCTGGCCGGGCACGGGCCGGGCGGGCACATCATCGGCGGCTCGGGCCGGCAGATGTCGCGTGGCAAGGCCCCGGTGCCCGGGACCCGCTCGAAGGCGCGTACCAGCTCGGAGAAGCGCGGCGCGGTCGTCGCCGCGACCGAGGGCATGGCCCGCGTCGAGCTGACCAAGCTGATCGGCGAACTCAACGAACAGATGCTCGGCGCGGCCGCCGAGCTGCAGTTCGAGCTGGCCGCCCGCATCCGCGACGAGATCACCGAACTCAAGAAGGAACTCCGCCAGATGGACGCCGCCGCCTGACCGGCCCGCGCCCGCACGCCACGGCGGCGTCTCCGGGCGGCGGTGTCTCCTGCCGCGACTCTTCAAGACCCGCGCTCTCCGGGTGGTCCGGAAGGCGCGGGTCTTTAAGAGTCGCGGCAGGTGGGGTGGGGGTGGGGTCGTGGTCACCTGGGGTCGAGCTGGTCGGGGTAGGTGGGGCGGCCGGTGACGGCGTCGCGGAGCTTGTCGGCGACGCCGAGCATCGGGTCGACGACCTTGTTCCAAGGCGGGGTGCTCGGCGACTTGGGATGCGGGCGGGTGCCCGCCGCCTCCTCGGCGATCGCGGCCCGGTTGCCCAGGCGGATCAGCTCGTCGTCGTCGGCGAGTTCCTTCAGCCGGCCGTGGATGCGGCGGTCGGCGGTGTGCTTGTGACGGCGCAGGTGGGCGTCGACCTCCAGGGCGAGGTCCTGGAAACCCTCGTCCTCGGCCGGCATGACCGACAGCGTCTGCAGCACCTGCCGGATCGCCCCGTCCTCGGCGAGCTCCCGGGACACCAGGTCGTCGCCGTCGGGGAACAGGTTCTTCACCGTGGGCAGCAGGTACTGCTCCTCGGCCGCGAGGTGCCGGCTGACGACGGCGGTGACCACCTCGGCGACCTGGCGACGCCGGGCCGGTGAGGCCGTCGCGGCCTCCGTGGCCAGCTCCGCGGACAGGCGGGTGATCTGCCGGTGCTCGTCGGCCAGCATGTCGACGATGCTCTGCCCGGCGGGGGTGTACTGGGCTTCGGCCTCGGGGGACAAAGGCGGTAGTGGTGGCAGCTCAGCGCTCATGTCGCGGAGCTACCCGGGCCGGGCATCGAGCAAACCTGACCGGTTTGACGCCGCCGGGCGCACCTCATAGCATCGACGCCGATCGCCTCCGGGCTGCGGCGGTCGACTTCTCGGCGTGGTCGGTCCGACCGCCAAGGGCAGTGGTGTGCGTCCGTTCGCGCATGACTCCTCCCGAACAGGATCCCCACAGTGCCCACACTCTCCTCCAGAGCCGGGCGTGCCACGCTCGGCGTCCTCACGCTGACGCTGTCCGCGCTCACGGTCGTGGTCGCCGCCACCTCCACCCCGGTCCGTGCCGCCGATCCGGTGACCGTGCTGTCCAGCGGCTTCGAGGACGGCACCGTCCAGGGCTGGGCCCGGCGCGGCACCGTCGAGGTCGTCGAGAACAGCGCCACCGTCGCGCACGCCGGCACCCGCAGCCTGCTCACCTCGGGGCGCACCGCGTCCTGGAACGGCCCCAGCCGGGACCTGCTGGCCACGGTCACCCGCGGCACCCGCTACACGTACTCGGTCTGGGCGCGTGCCGCCGCGGGCGCGGGCAGCGTGCAGCTGCGGATGAGCGTCGAGCGCCGCTGGCAGGGCACGGCCAACTACGAGCAGGTCGTCAACAGCACCACCGTCACCGACGGCGGCTGGACCCAGCTGACCGGCGGCTACACACTGGCCAACGACGCCGACTTCTTCGCGGTGTACGTCGAGACGGTCAGCGGCACGGCGTCGTTCCACATCGACGACTTCAGCCTGTCCTACCTGCCGCCGAGCCCGATCCAGACCGACATCCCGTCGCTGAAGTCGGTGTTCGCCAACGACTTCCCGATCGGGGCGGCCGTCGGCCGGCCGCAGCTGCTCGCCGAGCGGGGCCAGCTGCTGGCCAAGCACTTCAACTCGGTCACCGCGGGCAACGCGATGAAGTGGGACGCCACCGAGCCCACCGAGGGTGTGTACACCTGGACCGACGCCGACGCGATCGTCGCGTTCGCGCGGGCCAACGCGATGAAGGTGCGCGGGCACACGTTCGTCTGGCACAACCAGACCCCGGCGTGGGTGTTCAACGACGCCAACGGGCAGCCGATGACCGCGACCGCGGCCAACAAGACGCTGCTGCTGTCCCGGCTGGAGGCGCACATCCGCGCGGTCGGCGGCCGCTACGCCGATGACGTCTCCGCGTGGGACGTGGTCAACGAGGTCATCGACGAGAACCAGTCGGACGGCCTGCGCCGCAGCACCTGGTACACCATCACCGGCCTGGACTACATCCGCACCGCGTTCCGGGTGGCCCGGCAGGTCGCGCCGAAGGCGAAGCTGTTCATCAACGACTACAACACCAACGTGCAGGCCAAGCGGGACAAGCTCTACAACCTGGTCGCGCAGCTCAAGTCCGAGGGTGTGCCGGTCGACGGCGTCGGTCACCAGCAGCACGGCAACATCTCCTGGCCGACCGGCGCGGAGACCGACTCGATGATCGCCACGTTCCTCCCGCTCGGCGTCGAGCAGCAGATCACCGAGATGGATGTCAGCATCTACACCAGCAACTCGGAGAGCTTCACCACGCCGCCCGCGGACCGGCTGGCCAGCCAGGCCGCGCGCTACAAGGCCTGGTTCGACGTGTTCCGCAAGTACAAGGCGAACATCACCTCGGTGACGCTGTGGGGCCTGGCCGACGACGAGACCTGGCTGGACAGCTACCCGGTGAGCCGCAAGGACTTCCCGCTGCTGTTCGACGTGCAGCTGCAGGCCAAGCCGGCGTACTGGTCGGTGATCGGCGCGGCCTCGCCGACCGCCTCGGGGCCCGCCTCGCCGAGCGCGTCCGCCTCGCCCAGCCCGAGTCCGTCGCGCAGCCCGTCGGCCTCGCCCAGCCCCAGCGCCTCCGCCTCGCCGAGCCCGAGTGCCTCGCGCAGCCCGTCGGCCTCGCCGAGCGCCAGCGCGTCGCCGAGCGGTTCGCAGGCCCCGGCGTCGTGCCGGGTCAAGTACACCGTCACCAGCCAGTGGAACACCGGCTTCCAGGGTGACGTGGTGATCACCAACACCGGCTCGGCGGCGGTCAGCGGCTGGGCGCTGCGCTGGACTTTCGCCAACGGCCAGGTCATCAACCAATCCTGGAGCAGCGTGTACGCGCAGAGCGGGGCGAACGTGACGATCACGAACGCGGCCTGGAACGCCACGATCGGCGCGAACGGCGGCACCGCCTCCTTCGGCTTCCTGAGCAGCTGGAGCGGGTCCAACACCGCGCCGGTGGCGTTCACCCTGAACGGCAGCGCCTGCACCCTGGGCTGACAGTCCACCCGGCGGGGGGGGCGCGTTTTTTTTTTTTTGCACAAAACAAAAATAATTGGTGACGCACCCCGAAGAAGTCGCCCCCCGCCGCGCCCCCGCGCGGGGCG